>NZ_MKUI01000059.1:0-951 GCF_001898585.1 Aeromonas sp. 62-46
TGGCATTCTACTCAACCGCCTTCTCGAGTCAAGCCTTATTTTCAAAGGCTTTTCGAGGTTATCGACCGGCTTGTTTGCGTGACCGCTTGCCCTGTCGATGGAGGCGCATTATAGGGGGTGAATTCGTTCTGGCAAGAGGATAATTGCAAAAAGATGGCTTTCACCGTTCAACCGCTCACAAAGCCACCAAAAAGTATCTTAATCCAGCGAAATCAGCCTGCGACAGGCGCTGCAACTGCAAAATCATGCAGGTTGTCGTAGATGGCATCGGCCAGCTCAATCCCCGCATCAGTAATCGTCTTACCCGTTCTGACCATTATCTTGTGACCGACCTTGGCATTGATGGCGGCTTTCAGGTCCGAAGGTTTGTCACCCACCATATAAGAGCGGTCCATATCGATGCCCAACTCTTGCTGCGCCAACAGCAGCATGCCGGGTTCCGGTTTGCGGCAGTCGCAAGAGGCGCCGTGATCCGGGTGATGGGGGCAGAAGTAGATACCATCGAGATCCACATCCCGATCGGCCAATGACCAATCCATCCACTCGGTCAGGTTCATGAAGTCATCTTCCGTGAAGTAACCGCGGGCGATACCGGATTGGTTGGTCACCACGACCAGCAAATAGCCTTTTTTCTTCAGCAATTGCATGGCCTCAATCACCCCGGGCAGAAAATGGAAGTCATCAACCTGGCTGACATAACCCGTGTCTTTGTTGATGACACCATCGCGATCCAGAAAAATGGCGGGTTTACTCACAGCAGCTACCTCTATAGATGATTTCGCAAAAGTATCTCACAGGCCATTTAAAGCCCCAAAAGTAAAAGGGGTGGCCGAAGCCACCCCTTTCATGTGTGCATATAAAGTATCGATTAAGCGATAACTTTAGCTACAACACCAGCACCTACGGTACGGCCACCTTCACGGATGGCGAAACGCAGGCCGTCGTCCATCG
>NZ_MKUI01000060.1:0-39951 GCF_001898585.1 Aeromonas sp. 62-46
ACTCGAACCCTCACATCCGTGGGACACTAACACCTGAAGCTAGCGCGTCTACCAATTCCGCCACCTTCGCATCACTGCGGTGGGGGATTCTATAGAGTTTTGGGGGGGCGTCAACAGCCAAAGGGGACTTTTTTCGCTGTTGACGGATAAAGGCGTGCCAAGGGCACAAAACTTCAGCAATCGGCGTCAGACGGTGGCCAGCGCATCCTGATACATCTGTTCGTACAAGATGACGGAGTCTGCCCAGTCGAAGCGGGTGTTCATGGCGTGGTGCTGCACACGGGCAAAGCGTGCCGGCTCCTGCAGATAATGGAGCAGGCTGCGGCGCATGGCATCGAGCAAGGTGCTGGCAGTGGGATCGTTGAAGCAGAAACCGGTCGCGTGCGCCGGGTCGGCATCCCAGTCCACGACGGTATCTTTCAATCCGCCGACGGCCCGCACCAGGGGCAGGGTGCCATAGGCCAGACTGTACATCTGGTTGAGCCCGCATGGCTCGAACAGAGAAGGCATCAGGAAGAAGTCGGCGCCGGCCTCCACCAGGTGGGCCAGACGGTCGTCATAGGCATTGATGAAGGCAAACTTGTCGGGATGCTGCTGGGCAATGCTTTGCAACTGGGCGGCGAGAGAGGGATCACCGGAGCCCACAATTACCACCTGGACCTGATGCCGCAAGAACTTGTCCAGCGCAGGGATGAGCAGGTGTACACCTTTCTGCTCGGTCAGTCGACACACCATGCCATAGATGGGGAGGTTGCCGACGGGGAGCCCCGTCTCCTGCTGCAGGATGCGCTTGCAGGTGTGTTTGCCATCCAGGTTGTCGGCATCATAGGTGGCGGGCAACAGAGGATCGAAGGCGGGATCCCAGTCCTGATAGTCACAGCCGTTGAGGATGCCACGCAGGTCAGCTGCCCGCTGCTGGAATACGCTGGCCATGCCGTGAGCGCCCAGGTGTGTCAGCAGCTCGCTGGCGTAGTTGGGGCTGACCGCATTGATCTTGTCTGCGTAGAGCACACCGCACTTTAGCAGATTGATGTGACCATAGTCGTAGTTGATGCGCTGCTCGTAGTCGTGGATTTCCGGCACGGCCCAGAACTGCTGGCGATCGAACACGCCCTGAAAGGCCGCGTTGTGAATGCTGATGACCGACCGGGTGCGCTGGAAGAAGGGGTTGTGGGCATGACGGGTTTTCAGCAGCAGCGGCAGCAGACCGGTGTGCCAGTCGTTGCAGTGGGCGATGTCGGGAGCGAAACCCAGCTGTTCGCACGCATGCAGGGCCGCCGCGGCCAGAAAGGCAAAGCGTTCACCGTTGTCGGGATAGGCCTGGTTGTTCTCGGCATAGAGCTGGGGGCGGTCGAAATAGTGCGGGCAATCGAGCAGATAGACGCAGATCCCGTCCAGTTCCAGCTGATGGATGCGATAGCTGATATCACTGCGATCCTGGGGGGTGGGGAGCCAGCGCGAGGCGAGGAGGGTGGCCTCGTCCCGGCGCTTGATGGTCTTGTAGAAGGGCATAATGATGCGCACATCGTGCCCCTGACGGGCGAGATGCTGCGGCAGGGCCTTGGCCACATCTGCCAGGCCCCCGGTCTTCACCAGCCCCTCAACCTCCGAGGCTACAAACAGGATTTTCAGTGGGTTAATAGCCAACTCTTGCTCCCTTAGGTACCACGACGATACCGCCTTCGGATACGGTAAACCGCTCTCTGTCATGGTCCAGATTCTCACCGATCACGGTGCCGGGTGCAATTTCAACGTTTTTGTCGATGATGGCGCGGCGAATGGAGCAACCTTCGCCGATTTTCACATCCCCCAGCAGCACGGATTCACTGATGTGGCTGCAGGGGCCTATGTTGCAGCGAAATCCCAGTATGGATCGCTGGATCTGGCTGCCCTGAATGAAGCAGCCACCGGAGATCAGGGAGTTGGCGATCTTGACCTTGCAGTCGTCGGTATCGATGAAGGTGGCGGGGGGCAGGGGCGGGTAATGGGTGTGCAGCGGCCACTTGCGATTGTAGAGAGAGAAGGGGGCATCGTCGGCCACCAGGTCCATGTGCGCCTGCCAGTAAGAGTCGAGCGTCCCCACATCGCGCCAGTAGACATTGGGCTTCTCGCCCGGGATCATGTTGGTGCTGTAGTCGTAGACATAGACGGGGGCACGGGGGAACAGGCTGGGAATGATGTCCTTGCCGAAATCGTGACTGGAGTTCTCCTCGGCGGCATCCCGCTTGAGCTCCCGATAGAGGGCCTCGGTCTCGAAGATGTAGTTGCCCATGGAGACCAGGGCCTGGGTGGGGTCGCCGGGGATGTGTTTCGGGTGACGGGGCTTTTCTTCAAAGCCAATCATGCGCCCTTCCTGATCCACCTCGATCACCCCGAAGGCGCTTGCTTCCTCGATGGGCATGCGCAGTGCCGCGACGGTCAGGGCGGCCGCTTTCTGCTTGTGGAAACTCACCATCTGGCTCACGTCCATCTTGTAGATGTGATCGGAGCCGAAGATGCAGACGTGCTCGGGGTCGGAGATCTCGATGAAGCGCAGGTTCTGGTAAATGGCGTCTGCGGTGCCGTCATACCAGCGTTTGCCCATTCGCATCTGGGCCGGAATGGGGTCGATGAAGCGATCCGTGATGCCGACGATGTTCCAGCCCTTCTTCATGTGCAGATAAAGGGACTGGGACTTGAACTGGGTGAGTACATAGATGCGCAGGAAGTCGGCGTTGACGAAGTTGTTGAGCACGAAGTCGATCAACCGGTAACTGCCGCCAAAGGGTACGGAGGGTTTGCTGCGGGTGGTGGTCAGCGGTTGCAGTCGGGTACCTTCACCGCCTGCCAGTATCATGGTGAGTATGCCTGCCATCGTCGTTCTCTCCCTGAGATCATGATGTTGAAAAGGTTTTCATGTTGCTGCGAAAAAAACACCCCTAAAGGGGTGGTAAACGTTTTCTTGGTACCTTAACAGATCCCGTCTGGCACTCTCTACTTGTTTTATTACAACCGTTGCACTTCTTTAAGCTTTGCTCAGATACACCTTGAATTTGGCATCGCCCGCGATCACCTCGGTCTGTTTGAAGTGCGCATCCAGTATAGGCTGGTATCGCAGGAAGGCATTGGCGACTATGGTCAGGGCGCCATTTGCGGTCAGGTACTCAGGTGCCTTTGCCAGGAAGGTTTCGGTGGCGGCGTAGAAGGTCTTGAGCCCGGCATGGAAGGGGGGATTCGAGACAATCTGTTGGAATGTTTCGGCAATGTCGGAATAGACATCGGAGGCATGAACACGTCCCCTCAGACCGTTGACCGCCAGGGTTCGGCGGCTGGACTCCAGTGCCAGGGCATTGATATCCACCATGGTGACAGCCAGGGCCGGGTTGCGCTTGGCCAGCACGGAACCGATGACGCCGGCGCCGCAGCCAAAGTCGAGCAGCTTGCCCGTTACGGGGGGGAGGCTCGCCAGCAGCATCTGGGTGCCGAGATCCAGGCCGTCTGCACTGAAGACCCCGGGCAGGGCCATGACGGTCAGGGTGGTGTCGCCCGCCTGGCACTCATAGCGACTGAACCAGGCGTCCAGCTCGAAGGGGACAACCGGTTTGTCGAACGTGCCGTGGTAGAGAGAGCAGCGGCGCGCAGAGTCGCGTTTGATCGGTTTCTCGCCATAAGGTGCCAGCAGCTTGTCTGCCCCGTTGATGCCGCCCCGGTTCTCGCCGGCGAGGAACAGGTCGGCCCCGCTTTCGAGCAGCGGCGTCATCATGGCCAGCAGGTATTGCGCCTCGGCCTTGGCCTTGGGCATCAGCAGCAGCAGGGCATCGAATCGGGGGGCGCCCCCCAGCTGGTGATCGAACAGGATGGCGTCTCCCAGAGCGGCCTGCTGGCTGCGGTAATAGCAGTAATCCGTGGTGAAGACGGTCAGGCCTTGTGCCAACTCGGCCAGTTGACGAGGATAATCATCCTCCAGGGCACCGCACACCAACAGCCGCTTGCCGACAAAGAGGGCTTGGTTACGTTCCAGCATCTGACTGACGGCACTGACAGGACGGCTCATTGGGTCTCTCCACGCATTTTTGGGCGGCCATTATACATGGCCGCTTTCGCCTTGACATTTATGCCGTGTTCCCGAAATATGCCCAGACGCCTTATTTACCCAGAGATGATGCAATGCGGTCATGCGTATCGAAACGAAAGCATAAACACAGCCTGACAATCGGGCCTGCTGGCGTGCGCGCGTAACCTCTCATCCCTGAGACGATTCAAGCCCCGGTAGCGACTCCCGTACCGGGGCTTTTTATTGACCAATCCATCTGTTTAGGAGAAGGAAATCCCATGTTTCAAGGTTCGATAGTTGCCCTGATCACCCCATTTCGACAGGGCCAGCTGGACGAGGCCGCACTGGCTCGCCTGGTAGAGTGGCACATAGAGCAGGGAACCCATGGCATAGTGCCGGTCGGCACGACCGGGGAGAGCCCGACCCTGACCCACGATGAGCATTGCCGCGTGGTGGAGCTGGTGGTCAAGCTGGTGGCCGGGCGCATTCCCGTGATCGCAGGTGCAGGCTCCAACAACCCGGTTGAAGCCATTGAATACACCCGCTATGCCGAGGAGATGGGAGCGGATGCCACCCTGCATGTGGCCGGTTACTACAACCGCCCCAATCAGGAAGGGCTCTACCACCACTTCAAGGCGGTGCATGACGCCACCACCAAACCCATCATCGTCTACAACATTCCGCCCCGCGCCATCGTTGACGTGCAGCCGGCGACCCTGGCCCGTCTGGCCGAGTTGCCGCGCATTGCCGGCGTGAAGGATGCCACCGGTGATCTGGCCCGCCCCTGGGTTGAACGCCAGCTCATCAAGAAGCCGTTTGCCTGGCTCTCCGGTGAAGATGCCACCGCCGTGGCCTACAACATCGGTGGTGGCCAGGGTTGCATCTCGGTGACGGCCAACGTGGCCCCCAAGCTGGTGGCCGAGGTGCAGAACCTGGCGCTGGCCGGTGAGTGGCAAGCTGCCCGCGAATTGCAGGACAAGCTCATTCCGCTGCACCAGGCCATGTTCGCCGAGCCGAGCCCCGCAGGGGCCAAGTATGCGGTCTCCCTGCTGGGTCTGTGCAGCGAAGAGTGCCGTCTGCCGGTGATGCCGCTCTCCGAGGCCACCCGCGAGCGCATCCGCAGTGCCATGCAGGCATTGAATCTGTTGTAAAAACTGGGCTCTGGATCTCGCTTTTGATTGCTCGGTCAATTAATGGCCGGGCTTTGCCGATATACTCGCTTGGATACAACCAAGGATGATTTGGCATGGAAGAATGGGATCCGGAGCACTTCACCAGTTTTGAACATCTCTGTGAAGTGACCTTGTCTGCGGTCAGGGAAAAAACAGAGGCTGAACAGATCTATCTGTGGCTGCGTGCTCCGACGCCCCAGCTCTATCACTATCGCCCGGAACAGGGTCTGCTCTGCCTGAGCGCCGACATCCTCTCTTCCCTCGAGTTGCCCATCCTCTTCATCGAACGTTCCCTTGCGCTCGGCCAGTTGCTGGTGGAGCCCATCGCGCCGACCCGTGCCATCTGGGAGCGGGAGAGCGTCGAACCCGAGATCCCGCGCCTGCGCGCCAGCTTCCCCCTCAAGCGTCACAAGGGGCTGGAGGCCGTGGTCTATCTGGAAACCCGCCGTCGTCTCGATCGCCTGCCAAGACGCCAGCAGCAGAGCATCCAGCTGCTCATGCATTATCTCGCCGCTGAGCTCGAGAGTCGGCGACTCGCGGGACAGGTGGATCTGGAGCGGGATCAGCGGCTCCACACCCAGGCAGACCTCGTGCGCAGCCAGGCCCTGCAGGACTCTTTCCTGAGCATGCTGCAGGCGCTGCATCAGGTGGGGGTCAAGCTCTCCCGCTGCGAGAGCGAGGATCGTCTGCTGCACGACGCGGTGGCACTGGCCCGCCAGGAGTTGCAGTTCGATCGCATCGCCATCTTCCTGACTGACAGTGAATTCAAGACCATGCACGGTACCTGGGGTACCAACGAGGCGGGTGAGCTCATCGACGAGCGCCATTTCATCAGCCCCATTCCGGATCACCCCACGGTGCAGGAGGCGCTGCGTCGCAAGGACTATGTCCTGGTGCTGGAGGACACGCCTCTCTATTACGAGAAGCAGGAGGTGGGTCGCGGCTGGAACGCCATGGTGTCGCTCTGGGACGGGAGTACCCCCATCGGCTGGATCGCCGCCGACAACCTGCTCTGGCGGCGCCCCCTCAAGGCGTATCAGAGCGAGATCTTCAAGCAGTATGCCGCCGTTCTCTCCCAGTTGCTGATCCGCCAGCGCACCCAGGAGAAGCTTGAGCGCTTCAATCGGGAGCTGGAGCTGAGGGTGCAGGAGCGCACCCGGCAACTGGCCGATACCAACCGGGCGCTGGAGGAGGCCAACCGGCGCCTCTCCCTGCTGTCTCTGGAAGATCCCCTGACTGGCATCGCCAACCGCCGCCAATGGGACATCACCATGGAACGGGAGTGGGAGCGGGCTCGCCGCCATCAGGGGGTGCTGGCGGTGCTGATGATCGATGTGGACGAGTTCAAGTCCTACAACGATCACTTCGGCCACGGCAAGGGGGATCAGTGCCTGCAGCGGGTGGCGTCACTGCTGCAGGACACCGAGCGGCGGCGCACCAACCTGGTGGCCCGCTATGGGGGGGAGGAGTTTGTCATCCTGCTGTGTTCACCGCAGCCGGGAGAAGCGGAGCGGCTGGCGGAGCAGATCCACCACGGCCTTGACGCCTTGCAAATTCCCCATCCGGCCTCCCGGGTGGCGGCGACACTCACCGTCAGCATCGGGTTCAGCTATCTGGTCCCGTCATCGGACAAGGAGTGGCAAACCCTGACCGAGCAGGCGGATCAGGCACTCTATCACGCCAAATCCCAAGGGCGGGCCTGTACCCTGGCCTATCGCTGACACCTGCGTGGGGGCTACCTGCCCGGCATCAGATCCATGCTGGTCTGTATACGTGTGGGCTTTCAGATCCACGCCGCCCTGTATAAATGAGGTGGCAAGCGTTTCTCGCCATCTGGCGCATGGCGATGCGCCCGCGCTCTGGCTAGAATGGGGGCCCATTTTTCACAGACAGATCCTGCACCATGACCCTATCCGGATTTCAAGGCCTGGTTTTCGACCTCGACGGCACTCTGGTGGACTCCATGCCCTTGCACCTGGCCGCCTGGGAGCACACCGCCCGCGAGTTTGGCTTTCGGTTCGACGCCGACTGGTTTTATGAGCTGGGAGGCATGCCCAGCCGCAAGATAGCCCTGCTGGTGGCCGAAGTGCAGCAGATCGTGCTGGATCCCCTGGTGGTGACACGCTGCAAGACCGAACACTATGTCGCCAACCTGCACAAGGCCACCTCCTTCCCGGCCATGCTGGATCTGGTGGAACGCTATCACGGCCGGATCCCCATGGGCATAGGGACAGGCTCTCCCCGTATCAATGCCGAAGCGGTGCTGCGTAACACAGGGCTGGATCGGTATTTCCCCGTGGTGGTCACCGCCGACGACGTGGAGCTGCACAAACCCCATCCAGACACCTTCCTGCTGGTGGCGCGACGCCTGGGGGTCGAGCCCGGTCAATGTCTGGTGTTCGAGGACACGGGCATAGGCGCACAGGCCGGTGAAGCGGCCGGCATGCAGGTCTGCATGGTCAGAGAGGGAAAACCGGTCGGGTTGACCTACTGAGTAACGAAGACGAGCGGGTCAACAACCTGCTCGGGAGAGAAGCCCCACTCTCATACGGGACAGGCGAAACATGAGAGTGGGGAGCAGATGTCACTGGCTGACGCAGCGACACCGTCAGGATGGGCGGGGGCGAGATTTACTGCTCGCTGCCACCACCCTGGTTGTCGTCATAACGGCTGGGGGCGCCATGGGGGCGAGGCGCCATGGAAACCCGTGGCTTGCGGGCTCGCTGGATGCTGACGGCAGGACGGCCGGAGTGCATGGCAATGGTGGAAATCTTGGCCTTGTAGACCAGTTGCTGATTGCCATGGGCATCGGTCAACAGCACGCTGTACTGGTCAAAACCGCTGATGGTCCCCTCCAGCTTGATGCCGCTCACCAGGAAGATGGCGACCTGGCTACGGTTTTTGCGCAACCAGTTGAGGGCAGAATCTTGCCCGTTCCCGAGGGAGAAGGCCTGCTCGATAGTGGAGTAGCTTGGGGATTCAGTTGTCATAAATTATTGTCCCGCGGAAAAAAAGTGGCGTTTGATTGTGCTAAATGGTCACTGCCTTGTCAAAGTCATTCTCACTCCCGGGCAGGATGGACAACGACAGGGCTGGTCGGCAGGGGCCGCTGCTGCAATAATTGGCGGCTCTGGCCCCGTGGCGGGCCTCATGCTGGGGTCTTATCTTGCATCCGGTTTCACACCAACATCCACCCACCTATACCCATGACGCGACCGCCTGCGAAGAATGTGACCTGCTGGTGCCGGCCACCGAGCTGGCCGTGGGGGAGACGAGCAGTTGTCCGCGCTGCGGCCATACCCTGACTCGTCATCTGCCGGAGCAGGAGCGCAGGCCCATCGCCTATGGCTTTGCGGCCATCATCATGTTCGTGCTCTCCAACGCCTTTACCTTCATGTCGTTCTCGGCCAAGGGGGTGGGGCAGGAGATGACCTTCCTGCAGTGCATCACCACCCTGGTGGATCAAGGCTACCTGTTCCTCGGGGCCGTGCTGAGCATTACCCTGATCGGGTTGCCGCTGGTCTATATCGGCTCCATCATGCTGGTGCTGTGGCGACTGGACAAGGATCTGCACAGCAAGGCCCTGCGCTCCCTTGGCCGCCTGCTGTGCCGGATCAAGCCCTGGCTGATGGTGGACGTCTTCCTCATCGGGGTGCTCATCTCTCTGGTCAAGCTGATGGGGATGGCCGACATCAAGATGGGGCTGTCGTTCTGGGCGTTCGTTGGCTACACCCTGCTGCTCATCAAGATGATCTCCTCCCTGGATCGGATGTGGCTGTGGCAGCGGCTGTTCGGCCCGACGGCGGCGAGGGAGCTGGATCCCGAGGAGAGCGCCCTGTCGTGCGGTCTGGTGGGCTGTCACATCTGCGGCGCCCTGAACGAGCAGGATGCCCATAGTTGCGTTCGCTGCGGGGATCACCTGCACAGCCGCAAGCCGGGTGGTCTGAACCGCACCTGGGCCCTGCTGATCACCTCGGTGATCCTCTATGTCCCAGCCAACCTGTATCCCATCATGGACACCGTGTTCCTGGGGGATGACAGCCCCTCGACCATCATGGGCGGGGTGGTGCTGCTGTGGGCCATGGGCTCCTACCCCATTGCCGCCGTCATCTTCTTCGCGAGCGTGGTGGTGCCGCTGGTGAAGATCCTGGCGCTGCTGTGGCTCTGCTACGTGGTGCAGCGCGGCCAGGGGACATCTCCCCTCGGCAAGCTCAAACTCTATCGCATGACCGAATTTGTGGGGCGCTGGTCGATGATCGACGTCTTCGTGGTGGCCATCCTGGCCGGTCTCATCCGGCTCGACAATCTGATGACCATCTACCCTGGCCCTGCGGCCGTCGCCTTTGCCGGGGTCGTACTGGTCACCATGGTGGCTGCCATGAGTTTCGATTCCCGCCTGATCTGGGATTTACAACAAGGAGAACGCGAACGTGAGTGAGCGTAAGACAAGGTGGAAACCGGGCTCTGATTTCATGAGTTCGGCTGCCGCTATCTGGATGGTGCCTTTGCTGGCGCTCTTCATCGGCGCCTGGATGCTGTTCCAGCACTGGTATTCACAAGGGCCGAGCTTCACCCTGACGGTGGCGACCGCCGAGGGCATAGTGGCGGGCAAGACGGTGATCCGTTCGCGTGAAGTGGAGGTGGGCCGTATCGAGACGGTGGAGCTCAGCGAGGATTACAGCCATGCCGTGCTCAAGGCTCGCCTGACCAATGCCGCCGCCGGCATGCTCAAGAAAGACAGCCAGTTCTGGGTGGTCAAGCCCAGGGTCGGGCGTGAAGGCGTTTCCGGTCTTGGCACCTTGCTCTCCGGTGCCTATATCGAACTTTCTCCCGGCAAGAAGGGCAGGGCGCGAAGCGAATACGCCATGCTGGACAGGCCACCCCTGGCATCCCTGGATGCCAAGGGATTGCGGCTCTCCCTGTCCAGCCGGGATGCCAACGCGCTGGGCGCGGGCTCCCCCATCAGCTATCAGGGATTCACCATCGGCCAGGTCGAAGAGGCCAAGTTCCTGCCCGAGAAGAGCGAGATGCAGTACCAGCTCTTCATCAACGCGCCTTATGACGTCCTGGTGAGCAGCAACTCCCGGTTCTGGTTGACGCCCGGCTTCGAGGTCTCCATGAGCAGCGAGGGGATGAAGGTGAAGATGGACTCGCTGGAGAGCCTGATCAACGGCGGCATCACCATGGGGCTGCCTCCCGGCTGGTTGCCGGGGGAACCGGTGAAACAGAACGACGAGTTCGTGCTGTTCAAGGACGAGGAGAGCGTGCTGGCCGGTAGCCTGGATCAGTTCATCGACTATGTCTTCCTGTTCGACAATGATGTGGGCGGGCTGCATCCCGGCGCGGCGGTACAATATCGCGGCATCCGGGTCGGTACCGTCATCTCGGCTCCCTATCTCATCGACGACAAGGGCGTCCAGCTGTTCAAGAGCCGGCAGATCCCGGTGTTGGCGCGCATCGAGGTGCAGCGTCTCTCCCACCGTTATGCCAATGCGGAGAAGGAGCAGTGGCGGGCCCTGTTCAACAAGCAGTTCAAGGAAGGGCTGAGGGCCAGCCTCAAGACCGCCAGCCTGCTGACGGGGGGCAAGGTGATCGATCTGAACTTCTATCCGGATGCGCCTGTCTATCAGCCGCTCAAGATGGCGGGCTATCAGGTCTTCCCGACCGCCCAGGCCGGGCTGGATCAGATCGAACGCAAGGTGAATCTCATCCTCGACAAGTTCGTTGACATGGACATGGCCACCACCCTCACTCAGGTCAACAGCACCCTGATGACGCTGGACAAGACGCTCAAGCATGTCAGTGCCGTGAGTGCGAATCTGGAGCAGTTTACCGGTCAGCAGTCGACCCAGCAGTTGCCGGCCTCCCTCAACCAGAGCCTCAAGCAGTTGCAGGAGACGTTGCAGACCTATGATGCCGGTTCCCAGACCAATCAGGAACTGCGCCAGTCGGTGCAATCCCTCAACCAGCTGATGAGCGAGTTGCAACCTCTGGTCCATTCACTGAACGAGCAGCCGAGTTCACTGATCTTTGACCGCGCTCGTCCGCGGGATCCCGAGCCCAAGCGAGGAAAATGATGAAAAAACGGATGATGACGCTGGCCTTGCTGGGCCTGCTGGCGGGATGTGGCAGTGCGCCGACGACGCTGCATTACTATTCGCTGGATGCCGACACGGCGCCGTCGAGTGTCACCACGGCGCAGCCGCAGCACCAGTTGGTGCTGCGCCCCGTCGCCCTGTCCGGTCAGCTTGACCGGATGAGCCTGGTCTATCAGCTGGAGGGCAAGGAGCTGCACTTTGCCGAGTACCATCGCTGGGCAGGTTCCCTCGATGCCCAGTTGAACCAGTTGACCCTCAATGGCCTCTCCAGTCGCTTGCCTGGCTGGGTGGTGCGTCAGGACGGGGCCCGCAAGGGGCCTGTCCTGAGCATCTCGGTCGAGCGTTTCCAGGGGCGGCACGACGGCCGCGCCCTGCTTAGCGGTCGCTGGCGCCTGCTGACGGAGGAGGGGGTCGTGTTGAGAGATGTTCCCTTCCAGCAGGAGCGGGTGCTGCCTGCCGATGGGTATGGCGCCCTGGTGAACGAGCTGGGGCAGGGCTGGCAACTGTTGCTCGATCAGATTGCGGCGGATGTGCGCACGCGCAGCTGAGGAAGCATAAAAAAGACGGGAGGCCATGGCCTCCCGTTTTGTTTGGGGTCGTCGTTATTGCTGTACTTCCGAGACGCCCTGTACCTTGACCTCTACCCGGCGATCCGGGGCCAGGCAGACGATCAGCTCGCGCTTGGATTTGCTGGTGCAGCTGTCGCCGGTGACGGGAGACTGCTTGCCACGCCCTTCCACATTGACCTTGCCGGCAGGCAGGCCCTTGCCAATCAGGTAATCGGCCACGGTCCGGGCACGCTGCTCGGACAACTTCTGGTTGTAGGCCTCGGAACCGATGCGGTCGGTATAGCCGATGACGGTGGCCGACCCGTCTTTGGGCCTGGCCTCTTCAATCTGGCTGTAGAGGGTATCCAGCGCCTGCCCGGCCTGGGGTTTGAGGGTGGCCTTGTTGAAGTCAAACAGCACGTCCGAGCTCAGGGTGAACTGCTTGTCGACCATCACGGGCTCGGGCGCGGGGGCGGGAGCTGCGACCGGCAGAGCCGGTGCAACCTGACCGAAGCGGTAGACGGCGGCCAGGGAGAGCAGGCCGTTGTCCATGCGCAGGCCGGTATCGTCACGGCTGCCATACGGGGTGCTGTACTGGTATTCGAGGCGGGCTGCCCAATCCAGGCTCAGGGCATACTCCGCACCGAGCGCGCCGACGAAGGTGAAGCGGCTGTCGTTTTCCAGCTGATCGCTGTCGGTCCAGCCATAGCCGCCCCCGACACGGCCGTAAAGGTCCAGATTGTCCGCAACCGGGAAGCCCAGTTTCAGCGTGAGCTGGGCCAGCTGGGCTTGCACGGAGTCATTGAAGGCCGCGCCATTGCGGGTGCCGCTGTACTTGAGCTTGCCAAGGTAGTCATAACCGAGTTCGACACCCAGATTCTGGTTGATCTGGTAACCGGCGAACGCACCGGCGCCGACTTCATCGTCGTCTTTGTCGGTGATGGCGATGGCGTTGCTTTCATCGACACCGTAGAAGTTGGACCAACCCAGTTTGGCACCGCCATACCAGGTGTTGTCTTGTCCGGCTGCTTGGGCGTTGGCCGCAAGCAAGCCTGAAACCAGCAAGGTAATCAGTGTTTTGTTCATAGATGCCTCTGCAATCTTGTGTGTGGGGAGCGCGAATTCATGTCGCCTCGCCTCGTGGGTTGGGCCTGTGTTCGACCACAACACGTTTAAACGTAGCTCGCTTTTCTCGATCTACAAGCAACTGATATAAAACATATTGTGATATCCATCTGCATCATAGTGGAGACAGAAGACCGCCGGGGAACCGTGACTCGAATCTGTGATGGGTGTCATATGGGGTTGCTTGCCCTTGTCGGCAAGAGGGCCGGCGAAGCGCCGGCCCTGGCAGGATGGCCTCCGTTATCGAGGGAGGAATTCGTACTCCTGTTCGATGAAGGCGGCAGCCCGCTCGCTCAGGGCGGCGTGTACCACTGTGGTGGGGTGGACCTGGTCCCAGAACATCTTGCCTTCACAGTTCAGCTCGCCCGCACTGCGGCGCGCCATGGGCGTTGCGACGGCCTGAGCCAGCAGGGGGTTGCCGGCGATGGCAAGGCGCTCCTCGGGATTGAAGGGGGCCAGCCGACTGTCGGTGGCGGCGCTGCGGGAGGCAAACGGCTTCCACACATAGCCGCCGCCATAGCAGGCGTGCTCGGTGTCGCTCAGGCCGAAGTTCTGCGGCTCGCGCAGCATCTCGGCGAACTGCTTGTCGATCTCGAACAATTTCACCATGCCGGTGGGAGCCAACTGGCGTGCCAGGTTCAGCAGCAGCTGGTTGTGGTAGGCGGAGACATGGCTGGCTGCCTCGACCACTTTCTGGCTGCGGGCCGAGGGGTTCTGGCCCAGATCAGGCAGGTTGAACAACAGAATCTGCCTGGCACCGTTCAATACCATGCGGTTGGCCGCATCGCTGATGGCGTCGCGCACCCGCTTGGCATCCTGCTCGGTGTTCCAGCCATAGGCCAGGTAATCGTTGGCACCGACCCAAAGGATCACCAGATCGTCGGGCTTGAAGCCATCCTTTTGCAGGAACTGGGTCACCTCGTAGTCCAGGTTGTTGATGACCTGATACTTGGGGTTCCAGGAGATCTTGTTGTAGGCCACGGCAGTGGCTCCCCCTTCCGCCTCGTTGGCGATGGCGAGGCCCGGGAAGTGCTGGTTGAGCTGCTCCAGCCAGACCGGTCCGTTGGAGAAGCGGCCCTGATGGTAGGGCGGGCTGGAGGGGAGGTAACCGCGCATCTTGTCGTACATCTTGCCGGTGTCGGAGAGGCTGTCGCCGAACATCACGATGCGGGAGAAGGGGGGGCGCGTCTCGGCGGCATGTGCCGTGAGGGCGAAGAGTCCCAATAAACACAAAAGCCATTTGTTCATGTAGCTGTTCTCATGGATGGGGCAGGACGGGCCTGCGGGCTGTTCCTCGATGGCGGCGGGCTGGGAACCCGCATGGCCAGGTGAAAAGGTATCCACTCGAATACATTATTGCAGCATGCCGTGGCCATTTAATCGCTTGCGATCACATCACTCCTCCCTGAATGGGGAGGCTTCACGTTTGTTTCACGCGCCCCCGGGCAAGATGCCCTCATACCGCAAAGACAGGAGCATGAAATGAACAACGCAAAAGCAATCGCCCTGGTGGCCCTGATGTCCGTCTCTTCCTTCGCCATGGCGGCCTACACCGGCCCCAAGGAGCAGAACAAGGTATCGGTCGCCCAGTTGAAAGACGTGGCCGATGATCAGTGGGTGACCCTGGAAGGCAAGCTGGTCAAACACCTGGGTGGCGAAAACTACCTGTTCCGTGACGACAGCGGCGAGGTGGAAGTGGAGGTGGACGGTGACGTGTGGCGCGGTACCGAGGTGGGCCCTGACGATCTGATCCGCGTGCGCGGCGAGGTGGACCACAGCTGGAACAAGACCGAAGTCGAGGTGGAACACCTGGAGAAGGTGGGGGCAGCGCCCCTGAGCAAGGGTGGCTTCATCGCCAAGTAAGCTTTCAGGCCACAGTAAATGAGAAGGGCGCTCCAGGAGCGCCCTTCTTGCATGCCATCAGCCAGCCCGGCTTGCGACGGTTCGCTTGAACCCCTTCTCGGCCTGATTGACCTTGTAGAGATAGCGGCGAGCCTCTGCCTTGGGATGCTGTTCGGTCAGCACCTGATAGACGGCCTCGGGGGAGAGGCGGTTGATCATGCCGGGGGCCGCCTTGCGATCGTTGGAGAAGGTGTTGAGCACCCCTCCCGCACCACCGTTGTAGGCGGAGATCACCGCATAGCGGCGGGACTGGGGATCCTGGATATCCGCCAGATAGACGGTCTGCAGCAGGTGCAGGTAGGCGGTCCCCACATCGATGTTGTAGGCCGGATTGAACAGATCTTCCCTGGTCGGCTGGCCATCCTTGCCCTTGACCCTCACATAGACATCCCGCCCAGCGGTAGCCGGGATCACCTGCATCAGGCCATAGGCGTTGGCGTGGCTGACCGCATAGGGGTTGAAGCTGCTCTCGGTCTTGATCACCGCGTAGATGAGACTCTCGGCGACCCCGTACTTGCGGGAGGCATCGCGGATGATGCTGGCGTATTTGTAGCCGCGCCTGTCTTCGTGGTTGGCCACCATGGGAATGTCGATGAAGAAGATGTTGCGGATCCCGAGGGTGCGCTTCTTCATCGCGTTGGCGATCAGATAGTCGGCATAACGCTCTGCACGCCAGCTGGAGCGGATCGCTTGTCCCTGGTTGTCCAGCACCTGGCCATAGAGGAAGGGCTCGCCACCTGGCATGATCTCACGGTCGGAATAGAGGTCGACCTCTGCCGGATCGTCCGGGGTCAGCAGGGTTTCGATGATGGCGCGACGCAGGTGGGCACGGGGATCCAGACCCGAGACGGTCTCCACCATGATGTGACCGCTGGAGAAATCGATGTGGGCGCGGCTCTTGTACTGATCCGTGTATTTGACGTAGTCAAACTTGCCCGCGAACAGCGCCTCGCGCCCCCATATCTCGTTCACGTTATGGGAGAGCGCACTGATCATGTGTTCAAAACCGCGCACGTCCTTGCCGTTGACCAGATCATCATCGCCACTCCCGCTGGTCTGGGGTGTGGATGAACAGGCAGAGAGAAACAGCAGGGCGCACAGCAGCCCAAAAAAACGACCCATAAGATCCTCAAACCGGGCGGTGGGGCCGCCCGTCACTGACTGGCCTGAGCCAGGATTGGTGTCACCCTGCGGCATGTCGACGACTCAGGGGGACGCTGGCCCTTTGACTCGATTCCCGCTCACTGGCTGGGAGGGGTGTAGCCGTCGATCTGGACTTCACCCGCGTCGAACAGATAGCTGACCATCTCTTTTTCCAGCAACTGGCGGTGCTCGAGATTCATCATGTTCAGCTTCTTCTCGTTGATCAGCATGACCTGCTTCTTCTGCCACTCGGTCCAGGCTTCCTTGCTGATGTTGTCGAAGATCCGCTTGCCGAGTTCACCGGGGTAGAGTTGGAAATCGAGACCCGGCGCTTCTTTCTTCAGGCGCAGGCAAAATACGGTACGGCTCATGTTGACCTCTGTGGTTGCAAGTCTGGTTGTAAGTCCGGGTAGGCGAGCAGACGGGCCGTGGCCGCCGCCAATCCCACCTCGGCAGGATGGCGTAAGTTATACCAGAGTCGGGTATCCGCTTCCATGAGCAGGGGGGCGGGCGGAACAGCCATTTCGATCAGCAAAGGGCGGATATCGAGGTGGAAGTGGCTGAAAGTGTGACGAAATCCAGCGAGCTCCTGATAGGCGGCATCCTCCAGCCCCAACTCCCGCAGTCGTCCGGTCACCTCGGTGAGGGATTCCACCTGCGGGAAGCAGTAGAGCCCGCCCCAGATCCCTTGCGGCGGACGCTTCTCCAGCAGCAGATGATCGCCGTGGCGGATGATCAGCATAATGCCGTTGCGTGCCGGAATGCTCTTCTTCGGCTTGCTATGAGGGTAGGCGGTGGGGTTGCCCTGCGACAGCCCCTGGCAATCGGCCTGCACCGGGCAGCGCTCGCAGGCGGGCTTGCTGCGGGTGCAGACAGTGGCCCCCATGTCCATCATGGCCTGGTTGTACTGGGCCACTCCGACGCGCGGGGTGAGGCGGGTCGCCAGCTCCCAGAGATCGTGCTCGACCTGCTTCTGACCCGGCCAGCCCGCCAGCGCCAGCCAGCGGGTAAGTACCCGCTTCACGTTGCCATCCAGGATGGCGTGGGGCTGGCCCAGAGAGAGGGAGAGCACGGCCCCGGCGGTGGAGCGACCGATGCCGGGCAGAGCCATCACCTCTTCCAGTTGTTCCGGAAAGAGGCCGCCGTGCAGATCGCGGATCTGCTGGGCAGCCTTGTGCAGGTTGCGGGCGCGCGCGTAGTAGCCAAGCCCGGTCCAGTGATGCAGCACCTCGTCGATGGGGGCGTTGGCCAGGGCCAGCACGTCGGGGAAGCGGGCCATGAACCGCTCGTAATAGGGGATGACAGTGGCAACCTGGGTCTGTTGCAGCATGATCTCGGAGACCCAGACCCGGTAGGGGGTCTTGTCCTGCTGCCAGGGCAGGGTCTTGCGGCCGTGGATCTGGTACCAGTCCAGAATGCGGGTGGCGAAGGTGGTGTTGTCTGAGTGGCTCACAGTGTGCTCATGTTCTGATGATAAGTCCGCCCGCCATCAGGAGGGCGATCCCCGACCCGGCGCATGGCAAAGGTCGAGTGTAGGTTATTGATTAAAAAGGGGAGCTCTCGGGCTCCCTCAGAATGGGCGGTGACCCTCCCGGGGGAGGGCCACCGGATGCCGGCAGATCAGCCGCGCCAGTCTTGCAGCGCCTTGAGGCTGGCATACTGGCCGCCGACCTGCAGGACGATGTAGTCCTGAGCGATGGCTGACAGGATGACGCCGGGGGCGATTTCATTTCCCTCGCGCCACTCCCGTCCATTGAGCACCACGGCCCGCTTGGCCGGGTCGGAGGAGTAGTTGTGGGCACCATAGGTCAGGGACGGTACCTGCTGTTTCAGGGCCGGGGCCAGAGCGCCGAGGGGGATGGCACTGGTCTGGACCTGAGCCTGGGGCGCACTCTCTTCCACCAGCGGCGTGTTGTTGAGTGCGGCCATCAGCCGTTCTGCCAGACTCTGTCCCCCCTGGCTTGCGGTAGTCGCAGCCGGGGTTGCGGCAGGTCTTGGAGCGACCACGGGCTCCGGCAGGGGGGGCGGCAGCGGCCGGGTGATCATGGGCCTGGGTTCGACCCGCACGAAGGGGGGAGTCACCACTTCCTTCACTTCGACCTGCTGTTCCACTGGTTTGAGGTGATAGAGGTGCCAGCCATAGTTGGCGGCGGCGCCCATCACCAGGGCCAGGGGCACCAGGGCCCACCAGATCCAGCGGCGGTTGGGCTCCTCTTCCTGGCTCACGGGCAGACCCATGAGCGGCATATGGGGGGTGAACTGGGGCTGGTCGGCCCGGCGCAGGGCCTTGAGCAGGGTGGACATCAGGAGGCCTCCTCGACCATGGGGTCCGTCTCATCATCTGCCACGCTGTCGAGATCGACCGGCGTGCTGGCTCGCAGGGATTCATCCTCCAGCCTGGGCATGGGTTCGCCGGAGGCCACATTCAGCCGCAGCAGGGTGTTACTGCCGGCGATGCCGTCCGGGGTCAGTCCCTGCTCGCGCTGGAACTGTTGCAGCTTGTTCTTGAGGGTGGCATCGAAGCGGCTCACCTTGCGATCGGGTTGCTGCATGGCGCGGCTAAGGGCGTTGTCCAGCCACTGCACCTGGGCAGCCCCGGCATTGCTCGCTATCAGGGGCACGTTGCCCCTGGGCATGCGCCAGAGCAGGGTATAGCTGCCGCCCCAGGCGTCGGAGAGCCACTGCCTGTCCACCTGCCAGCTCTGGTTGCCGATGAGCAGGGAAGCCTTGTCCGCCCCCAGGCTGACCAGGGTGGCGTAATAGAGGCCGCCGGTCTCGTCGGTGAGACTGATGAGGGCCGGGTATTGCAGAGCCTGCAATTGCGCCAGGGAGGCTTCTCCCTCCTGGCAGCGCAGGCCCGCACGGGGGGCGTTGTCGCAGGTTGCCTCCTCCAGCTCGGCCTGGTAGCCCCATACCTTGTAGAGATTCTGCATGGCGACGTCCGGCTCCAGCGCCTGATTGATGGCGCGGGTCAGCTGGGCCTGCTGCTCTGGCGTGTCATCCACCTTGACCGGTACCTCGACCTTGACCAGGGGGCGGGCTGGGAAGAATCCGAAGAATTGCCAGCCCCACCAGCCGGTGGCGACCAGCAGGGCGCCCACCAGGGCGACCGTGAGGCCGGATTGCCAGCTTCCCTCGTCTCGAATGCCGCTCACCTCATACGCGGACTGGCTGATGTCCCCGTGCACTATCTTGTGGCTGCCACGGGCGAAGGCGGCGATGAGGGCGCGGTCGCAGATGAGGTTGATGAGGCGGGGAATGCCCCCGGAGAGGCGATGCAGGGTCTGGATGGCCCTGGGGGTGAAGATGGGCTGGACGCAGCCTGCCACCTGCAACCGGAAGCGGACATAGGCATCCACATCCTGGCGCGACAGCGGCAGCAGGTGATAGCGGGCGGTGATCCGCTGCGCCAGCTGGCGCAGCAGGGGCTGGCGCAGCATCTGTTGCAGCTCGGGCTGGCCGATGAGCACCACCTGCAGCAGTTTCTTCTCGTCTGTCTCCAGATTGGTGAGCAGTCGCAACTGCTCCAGCACGCCGGGCAGCAGGTGCTGGGCTTCATCCACCAGCACCACGCTGCGCTTGCCTGCCGCCAGATTCGCCAGCAGATGATCCCGGATAAGGTCGAACAATTGCTTGAGGCTGGCCTCTTCGCCGTAGGGCAACTGGAATTCGTCGCAGATGGCGGCCAGCAGATCCCGCTCGGTCAGAGAGGGATTGAGGATGTAGGCGATCTCGGTGTCGGCGGGCAATTGCTGCAGCAGACAGCGGGAGACGGTGGTCTTTCCCGTACCCACTTCCCCGGTCAGCAGCACGAAGCCGCCACCGTCCTGCAACCCGTAGTTGAGGTGGGCGAGGGCCTCCCCGTGACGCTCGCTCATATAGAGGTATTTGGGGTTGGGCGAGATGGAGAACGGGGGCTCCGACAGACCGAAGAACTGTGTGTACATAAGGATCCATTCCATTGTTATGGGCGGCAGGTTAAAGCCTCCCAAAAGGGATGTCAAAGACCCGGATACCATAAGGGGAGCTGGCTCGAACCACGGGCTGACTCACCCAGGACGATGACGGAAAGCGGCCGCCCGGCCGAGTGATGACGAGCCCGGTGCGGTGGGGGCACATCGTCTCTCTTGGCCAAAAGCGGTATCATCGGGGCAAGTTTATCGAGGGAGAGTGCGCGTGCAGATTTATCTGGTAGGAGGGGCGGTACGGGATCGCCTGTTGGGACTGCCCCAGGGTGACAGGGATCACCTGGTGGTCGGTGCCACGGTGGAGCAGATGCTGGGTCTCGGATTCACCCAGGTGGGCCGAGACTTTCCGGTCTTTCTCCACCCCAAAACCCAGCAGGAGTACGCCCTGGCGCGCACCGAGCGCAAGCAGGGGCAGGGTTACACCGGCTTCGTCTGCCATGCCGCCCCCGAGGTGACACTGGAGCAGGATCTGCTGCGCCGGGATCTCACCATCAACGCCATCGCCGAAGATGAGGACGGGCAACTGCACGATCCCTACGGCGGCGTGCAGGATCTGGAGGCGCGGTTGCTGCGCCATGTCTCGCCGGCCTTTGCCGAGGATCCCCTGCGCATCCTGCGGGTGGCGCGCTTCGCCGCCCGTTTTCATGCCCAGGGGTTCGTGGTGGCCCCCGAGACGCTGGGGCTGATGAAGGAGATGACCGACGCCGGCGAGCTGGCCCACCTGACCCCGGAGCGGGTCTGGAAGGAGCTGGAAAAAGTGCTGCTGGGGCCGACACCCCAGATCTTCTTCGAGGTGCTGCGCGAATGCGGCGCACTCAAGGCGCTCTTCCCCGAGCTCGATGCCCTGTTCGGTGTACCGGCCCCTGCCAGATGGCACCCGGAGATCGACACCGGCATCCACACCATGATGGTGCTGGCGCAGGCATGCCGTCTCTCCCCCGAACTGACCGTGCGCTTCGCGTCCCTCTGCCACGACTTTGGCAAGGGGCTGACCCCGCCCGCCTTCTGGCCGAGCCATCACGGCCATGGTCAGAAGGGGTTGCCGCTCATTCGCGATTTTTGCGAGCGCTTCCGGGTGCCGAACGGGTGTCGCGATCTGGCACTGCTGGTGAGCGACCTGCACACCCATATCCACATTGCCTTCGAGCTCAAGCCCGCGACCCTGCTCAAGGTATTCGACAAGGCCGATGCCTGGCGCAGACCGGAGCGCTTTGCCCAGCTGCTCGATGCCTGTCGCGCCGACTTCCACGGTCGTACCGGCTTCGAAGAGAAGGTCTACAGTCAGCCGGACTATGTCGCCGAGGCCCTGGAGGCGGCGCAGTCTGTGCCGGTGAAGGAGATAGTGGCGGCCGGCTTCAAGGGGGAGGCAATCCGCGAGCAGCTTGCCAAGCGGCGGCTCGATGCCATCAGCCGGGTGCGCGACGAGTGGACCTTTATCGAGGAGTAAACGCCGCAGCCGATCGACACTCAATCGACGGCGTGATATGGGCGAAGCATAAAAAAAGCCCGGGTCAATGACCCGGGCTTTTTGTCGTGCGGCGTGGGCTGCTCAGGAGAAGCAGGCCTGCAACACGTAGAAGATGGCGATGGCCAGGATGGCACCCGCGGGCAGGGTGATGACCCAGGAGACCACGATGTTGCGCAGCACGCCCAGGTTCAGGGCCGCGATGCCCCGTGCCAGACCGACGCCCATGACGGCACCGACCAGGGTCTGGGTGGTGGAGATGGGCAGACCGGTGCCGGAAGCGATCACCACGGTGGCGGCGGTGGCCAGCTGGGCCGCGAAGCCACGGCTCGGGGTCAGGTGGGTGATGCCGGTGCCAACGGTCGCCATCACCTTCTCGCCCATGGTGGCCAGACCGATGACGATGCCGATGCCGCCAAGGGGCAGGATCCACCAGGCGATGTGGGAGCTGCCGCCGATCTCGCCGCCGGCCGCCACGATGGAGGCGACTGCAGAGAGCGGACCGATGGCGTTGGCCACGTCGTTGGAGCCGTGGGCGAAGGCCATGGCACAGGCGGTGATGATCATCAGGATGCCAAACACTTTCTCCACGTTGGCGAAGTGCATCTTGCTGTCATCTTTCGGGTTGTACTGCTGGCCGCGGATATAGATCCAGCCGGCAAACGCCACCGCGATGGAGATGGCGACGGAGAGCAGGACGCCCTCGCCATTGCTCAGGTGCAGACCGACGTGGGTCAGCCCCTTCTTGATGGTGACCAGGCAGATGACCAGGGACGTCAGGAACATGTAGAAGGGGACATAGCGCTTGGCGTTGTCCAGGGGGTTGTCCGTGTTGAAGATGAGCTTCTGCACGCTGATGAACATGAAGTAGGCGATGATGCCCGAGATGGCCGGCGTGATGATCCAAGAGCCGACGATGCCGCCAAACTTGTTCCACTGTACCGCTTCCGGACCGATGCTCACCACGGCGAAGCCCACGATGGCGCCGATGATGGAGTGGGTGGTGGAGACGGGCCAGCCGAAATAGGAGGCCAGGATCAGCCACAGACCCGCAGCCAGCAGGGAGGCGATCATGCCGAGCACCAGCAGATCCGGCGTGTCGGCAAAGGCGTTGCTGTCGATGATGCCGCTGCGGATGGTGGCCGTCACTTCGCCACCGGCCAGATAGGCACCGGCAAATTCAAAGATCATGGCGATGATGATCGCCTGACGGATGGTCAGGGACTTGGTGCCGACCGATGTGCCCATGGCGTTGGCGACGTCGTTCGCACCAATGCCCCAGGCCATCAAAAAGCCGAACAAGGCCGCCACGAGCACCAGGGTGGTGCCGTAATTTGCGATAATGTCCATTAGTAGTGTTTACCCAGTCAGTCGATTACGAACGAGCCAGCATCAATTCCAGACGGGCGCCAACGCGCTCTGCCTGATCAGCCAGGTCACCTACCCATTCGAGGATCTTGTAGAGGAACATAACGTCGATCGGATTGTATTTGTGCTCAACGGCTTGCAGCTGTTGGCGCAGTCCGATCTGCATGGTGTCAGTATCGTCCTCGATGAGATCCAGCTGGTGGATCATCTCGGCAACCATTTCAACTTCACGTCCTTTAAAGCCGGTTTCGAGCAGCTCATCGAGTTCTCCGATGGCTTTTTCGGCTTGGGCGGTCGCATCGATACAGCGTTTGAGATAGGCCATGAAATCGGCGCGCATCTCGGTGGGGAATTCCATCTTGCGGCCAAGCATGCGGCCGGAAATATCCTTGGCACGGTTGGCAATCTTGTCCTGCTGGGTCAAGAGCTCCAACAGATCGGTACGAGCGACCGGCAGGAACAGGCCGCGGGGGAGTTTCAAGCGGATTTCGCGCTTGAGGATGTCCGCTTCTTTTTCCAGCTGGGCGATCTGTTGCCGGATCTTCTCGGCATCTTTCCAGCGGTCTTCGGCAACGGCATCAAAGAAGGGAATGAGCTGTTCGCAGCACACGTGAACCTTGACGATATGCTTCTGCAGCGGCTTGATGGGGGACTTGGCAAAAAGACCCAAAATAGTATTTACTGGCATGGCCAAACCTGTGTCGGTGAAAAAACACTCGATACGATTTTATGAGGGGCGCATGGTAACCGAACTGTGCCATCAATAAAACCGTGAATTAATCGTGAACTGTCGCTGGCATTATATCCTCGCGACCCCGAACATGCCCCCCAAAGTTGCCCGCCAGCCCGGAATGACTATGCAAACTGAGATCGAGATAAAGTTTTTCGTCACCAGCAATATTCAAGAATCCCTCTCCAACCTTCTGAATTCACTAGAGATTATCTCTTCCAATCAAGCCGCTCTTGGCAACGTCTATTTCGACACGCCCGATCTGGGTTTGCGTGGGCTCGAGATGGGGTTGCGTATTCGTCGCAGCGATGATTTTTCCGAGCAGACCATCAAGTGCCGGGGGCAGGTCGTGGGCGGATTGCACGCCAGACCCGAGTACAACGCCCCGGTGGAGGGCACCATTCCGACCCTGTCTGCCTTTCCTGCCGATATCTGGCCGAGTCTGGCAGTGCGCGATGAACTCCAGAGCCGTCTGGTGGCCCAGTTCAGCACCGATTTCCTGCGCCGCCACTGGCTGATCGCATTCGGAGATGCCGAGATCGAGCTGGCCTGGGATCAGGGGGAGATTGCCGGTGCCCTGGGGCGTACCGGGATCGACGAGCTGGAGCTGGAGCTGAAATCCGGCGATGCCCGCGCCCTGTTCACCCTGGCGAGCAAGCTGGCGGCGCTGGGAGGATTGCGGCTGGGTGCCCAGTCCAAGGCGCAGCGCGGATACAGGTTGGCTGGGCTTGGCAAGCCACTGGCCGTGCAGCCCCTGCAAGGGATTGAGGGCAAAGATCAGAAGACCAGCATTACCCTGGGTATGCAGCACTGGCAGTATCATGAGCAGCTCTGGCTCGAGAGTGGCGATGCTGGCGAACAACAACGGGCGCTGCATGCCCTGCTCGAGGGGGTATCCCTGGTTGCCGAGGCGGCAGGCACGCTGACGGTGCCCCCCTCCTGGCTGGCCGACCTGCAGGCGCAACAGCGTCTGATGATGCAGGTGGCCGGGGATCGTGCATCACTGCATGCCCTGTTCCACCATGCCGACCTGGTGGGCCTGCAGCTGTCCATCGCGGCCTGGCTGCATCTGGGGGAGTGAATCTTAAGTGGTGCAGAGCGCAAAAAGGTGAGCCCGGGCTCACCTTTTTTATGGCAGTTGCACCTTGAACGGCGCTATCAGTTCACCACGGCCACGTTGATGGTGCCGTTGCCCTGGGTCATGCGGACCCGGGCGCCAGGCACAAAGGTGGGGCTGGCCTTTTGTACCACCACGATGGATTCGCCGTTCTCTTTCTTGATCTCGAGCTCGACCCCGTCAACCTGGTTGAGTTTGTCCCCTGCCGCCTTGCCGGCCGCCGCCCCCGCGATGGCGCCACCGGCCGCCGCGATGTCACTGCCACGACCGCCGCCTATGGTGCTGCCGAGCAGGCCGCCGACCACGGCACCGCCAATGGTGCCGATCAGGGAGTTCTCATCGGCCTGGATCTTGACCGGGCGGGTGGAGAGGATGGTGCCATAGCTGACGGTCTGTACCTGCTTGGCGCGATCCTTGGTGTAGACATCGCCGGAGTAGACGTCGCTGTTGGCACAGCCGGTGATGGCGGTGGTGGCCGCCAGCAGGGTGACGAGAGTAATACGTTTGAACATGATGGGCCTCCTGGGCGGGCATCGGATTAATCTGGTGATGAATTGCACTTTACGCCAACCAGATTGCGCATTAAACCCGCAAAGTGTAACCAATTATGTGGCCGGAAGGCTCCCGTGCCAGTGACGGATGGTCAGGTCAGGGCTTTTTCCAGCAGCAGGCGATCCTCGCCCGGCCCGAAGTAGCCTCTCTCTTCTGCCAACTGCTGATAACCCAGCCTGAAGTAGAGGCGCTGGGCCGGATTGGCGGGATCAACGGTCAGTCTGACCCGCTCAACTTCCAGTTTCAGCAGTCCCTGCTCCACCTGCAACATCATTTGCTCGGCCAGGCCGAAGCCGCGCGCTTCGGGACGCACCGCGAGGGAAAGCAGCCAGCCCTGCGACCGATCCTGACCAAGCCCCCCCAGGGCATAGCCCAGCAGCCGGTCTTCCCGCTCCGCGACGACCAGCAGTTCGGGCCACAGATCCATGGCCTGGCGAAAGAAGAAACCGGGGTAGACATCCTCGCCGAATACATCGGCATCTATCTGCCAGATGGCGTGCATGTCGGCGTGGGTGGCAAGGCGCAATACGGGGGACGAGTGCATCGGGGCTCCTCTCATCGGGTCTCTGCTGCGGGGCAGCCAAAAAGGAGGCACAGGGTAGAAGGGGCGGGGAGTCGATGCAAGGGGGGCGTTTGTGGCATGCCGCAGATAAAGAAACAGGGCCCGCAGGCCCTGTGTCATCAGAGGAGGCTGGTCGCCTGCTCCAGCCAGGCGAGATCTTCGCCCTCCAACAGCGGGCTCAGACGGCGGTAGACCTCCGCATGGTATTCGTTGATCCAGCGGAACTCCGCCGGGCTCAGCAGGCTGCGATCGATGAGGCGAATGTCGAACGGCACATAGGTCAGTCGCTCGAAGCCCAGCATCGGCAGCTCGCCACGGGCCTCCTGTTCGGTCACCACCACCAGGTTTTCACAGCGGATGCCGAAGGCATCTTCCCGGTAGTAGCCCGGCTCGTTGGAGAGCACCATGCCCGGCTGCAGGGCCACCAGGCTGCCCTTGGGGGCGATGCGCTGCGGGCCTTCGTGCACGCTGAGGAAGTGGCCGACTCCGTGTCCGGTGCCATGGTCGTAGTTGTAACCGGCTTGCCACAGGGGCATGCGGGCCAGCACGTCGAGCTGGATGCCGGCAGTGCCGCGGGGGAAGCGGGCCTGATCCAGGGCAATATGACCCTGCAGTACCCGGGTAAACATGGCTCTGTGCTCGTCGGTTACCTCACCCACCTTGACGGTGCGGGTGATGTCGGTGGTGCCGTCCAGATACTGGGCGCCGGAGTCCACCAGATAGATGCTGTCCTGGCCGAAGGCCCGCGGGGTACCGTTGGTGTGGCGGTAGTGGCACATGGCGGCGTTGGGGCCGAGTGCCGAGATGGTGTCGAAGCTCGGCTCCACATAGTGCTCCTGCTCGTGGCGGAAGGCTTCCAGCTGGTCGGCCAGGGTACCTTCGTCCACACCGTCGAACTCGCCGCTGGCGATCAGGCGATCCAGCCAGGCCAGGAAGCGGGTGACGGCAACGCCGTCGCGCAGGTGGGCGGCACGCATGCCGGCCAGCTCCACGGGGTTCTTGCACGCCTTGGGCAGCATGGTGGGATCCTGGCCGGCCACCAGAATGGCGCCCGCCTCTTCCATCACGAGCTGGGTCCAGGCGTTGGCGGTGTTGGGGTCGGCCAGCACCTTCTGCTGATCCTCGCCGATGCGCTGCAACACGTCACCCAGCTTGTCGATGGGGTAGACGGAGACATCCTGCCCCACGTGCTGGCTGAAGGCGAAGCAGTCGATCTTGTCGGTATCGACGAAGAAATCCATGGTGGTGTTGGCGTAGAGCACCGCAAAGCCCAGCACCACCGGCAGGCGTTCCACGTCGCGACCACGCAGGTTGAGCAGCCAGTTGATGGGCTCGGCCTGGGTCAGCAGCACCGCATCCAGCCCGCGCTTGCGCAGATCGCTGGCCAGCATTTCGCGCTTGGCCTGGCTGGACTGGCCCGCCAGCTCCTCGCTGTAGAGGATGACAGGGCTCTTGGTCGGGGCGGGACGATCGCTCCAGTGCAGATCGATGGGGTTCTCGTCGATGCGCACCAGCTCGATGCCGCGCTCGGTCAGCACCGCCTTGGCATTGTGATACCAGGCCAGGCTGTGCAGGCGGGCATCGAAACCGACCCGGGAGCCTGAGGGCAACTGCTCCGCCAGCCACTGCACGTGGGGGTCTTCATTGAGGTGGAGAAACTCGAACAGCTCGGCCGGCGCCTGCATGCGGGCCTGCACGGTATAACGACCGTCGATGAACAGGGCCGCCCGATGCGCCATGATGATGGCGAGCCCGGCGGAGCCGTTGAAACCCGTGATCCAGTCCAGCCGCTCGGCATAGGCGGGAATGTACTCCCCCAGATGCTCGTCGTCGTGGGGAACGATGAAGGCGTCCAGCTCCAGCGTGGCCAGTGTGGCCCTGACCTGGGCGACGCGGGTTTCAATAATCTCGAAATGGTTCATGTCGTTATTGCCAGCTTGTGGTGATGTGAGTGTTCATTGATGGTGGCCGCTTGCCAGGATCTGTCTGATCGACTGGCCTGCCGCCTCGATGTGTTGCTTGAGCAGTACCACTGCTTCGTGCTTGCGCCGGGCGCGGCACAGTTCAAGGAGTCGGGCGTGCTCCCGCTCGGCCTTGTCCACGCCGCCCTGGGCGAACAGCAGTTCGAAACGCACATAGCGGTCGCAGCTCAGATTGATCTGGGCGATCAGTTCCAGTGCCTGGGGGCGATTGGCTGCCTGGTAGAGGGTGGCGTGAAAGCGGTGATTCAACTCGGCCCAGTGTTCGATCTGGGTGCCAGACTCCAGCGCCAGATCAAACTGGGCGAGGATGGCTTGCGCCTGGGCGAAGGTCTCCTCCGTCATCAGGTCGACGGCGTGGAACAGGGTATCGGCTTCGAGCAGTGCCCGCAAATAAAAGAGCTCCTCGATGGCCGAGGCATCCAGCATGGTCACCACGGCGCCGCGATGGGCCTCGAACTTCACCAGCCCCTGGGCTTCCAGTTGCATCAGGGCTTCCCGTACCGGGATACGGCTCACCGCCAGCTCCTTGGCGATGGCGTCCTGGCGCAGGGGGGCGCCCGCTGCAAACTCGCCACGCAATATCCGGCCGCGGAGGTTCTCCATCACCATCTGGGTTCGGGTCTTGTAAGGTGGGGTCATGCTGGGGTCACGGGCAGGTTGCAAAATTGTATATTGTATAAAGTTTGGCTGAATCTAACGCGCAAGGGCCGTCAAGGCAAGGCTTGGCGGGAGCCATATGCCGCGCATCGGCCAAAAAAATACCGGCCAGCAGGGCTGACCGGTACGGGATTGTGAGACGCGAGGTGCGTTTCTTACAGCTGCGGGCCCGCCGCGACCAGGCGTTTGCCTTCGTCGTTGTCGGTGAAGCGCTCGAAGTTCTTGATGAAGCGCCCGGCCAGATCGGCCGCCTTGGCATCCCACTCGGCCTGGTCGGCGTAAGTGTCTCGCGGATCCAGGATGGCGGGGTTGACGCCCGGCAGCTCGGTCGGCACTTCCAGGTTGAACACCGGCAGTACCTTGGTCGGCGCCTTCTCGATGGAACCATCCAGGATGGCGTCGATGATGCCACGGGTATCCTTGATGGAGATCCGCTTGCCGGTACCGTTCCAGCCGGTGTTGACCAGGTAGGCTTCAGCCCCTGCCGCTTCCATCCGTTTGACCAGCTCCTGGCCGTACTTGGTCGGGTGCAGGCTGAGGAAAGCCGCGCCGAAGCAGGAGGAGAAGGTCGGGGTCGGCTCTGTGATGCCGCGCTCGGTACCGGCCAGCTTGGCGGTAAAGCCCGACAGGAAGTGGTACTTGGTCTGCTCCTTGGTCAGCTTGGCGACCGGGGGCAGCACACCGAAGGCGTCTGCGGTCAGGAAGATCACCTTGGTGGCGTGACCCGCCTTGGAGACCGGCTTGACGATGTTGTCGATGTGATAGATGGGGTAGGAGACCCGGGTATTCTCGGTGCGGGAACCGTCGTCGAAGTCGATGGTGCCATCGGCGGCCACGGTCACGTTCTCCAGCAGCGCATCGCGGCGGATGGCGTGGTAGATGTCCGGCTCGGCCTCTTCGGAGAGCTTGATGGTCTTGGCGTAGCAGCCCCCTTCGAAGTTGAACACGCCGTGATCATCCCAGCCGTGCTCGTCATCGCCGATCAGCTGACGCTTGGGATCGGTGGAGAGGGTGGTCTTGCCGGTGCCGGAGAGGCCGAAGAAGATGGCCACGTCCCCATCCTTGCCCACGTTGGCGGAGCAGTGCATGGAGGCGATGCCGCGCAGGGGCAGGAAGTAGTTCATCATGGAGAACATGCCCTTCTTCATCTCGCCACCGTACCAGGTGCCGCCGATGAGTTGCATCTTCTCGGTCATGTTGAAGGCGACGAAGTTCTCGGAGTTGAGACCCTGCTCCTTCCAGTTCGGGTTGGTGCACTTGGCACCGTTCATCACCACGAAGTCCGGTTTGAAGGTCTTCAGCTCCTCTTCGCTCGGGCGGATGAACATGTTCTTCACGAAGTGCGCCTGCCAGGCCACCTCGGTGATGATGCGCACCGCCAGGCGGGTGTCCGGGTTGGCGCCGCAGAAGCCGTCCACCACGAACAGACGCTTGCCGGAGAGCTGTTTGGTGACCAGCCCTTTCAGATGTGACCACACTTCCGGGGTAATCGCCTTGTTATCGTTTTTACCCTGGTCAGACCACCACACAGTATCCTGGGTAGTGGCATCTTTGACGATATATTTATCTTTAGGGGAGCGGCCGGTGAAGATGCCGGTGTTGACGTTGACGGCGCCAAGCTCGGTGACGACGCCACGTTCGAAGCCCTCAAGGTCTGAGCGGGTCTCTTCAGCGAAAAGCTGCTCATAGGAGGGGTTGCGAACGATTTCCTGGCTGTTTTTGATACCGTATTGGTCCAGCTTCAGTTGTTGGGCCAGGGTGGGTTCTACCACGATTGTCATTGTATTCTCCTGGGTTCAGAGGTGTGTAGGGTTCTATCTGACGTTCATGCTACCACCTAGGTGGTAGTTTTTAGCGATCGCCATCAAACTTTATAAAATAGGGTATTTTTTTGTTATTTAAGTTAAAGGCGGGTTTTGCCCGCCTTTGATTAGTGTAACTGGTTTGCATCATTACCGGGAGCCCTGCTGAACAGGGTTTCGATGTCTATCCCGTCGAATTCGTAGTGGGCGCCGCAGTAATCGCAGTGCATGTCTATCTTGCCGAGCTCCTGCACCATGGATACCGCTTCCTCCTTGTCTATCTGCAGCAAGGCCCCTTCGCAACGGGCGCGGGAGCAGGTGCAGCGGAACTCGATGGCCTGGGGATCGAACACCCGTACCTTGTCCTGGTGGTAGAGGCGGTAGAGGATCTCTTCGGCGTCCAGACCGAACAGCTCTTCGTCCTTGATGGTGGTGGTGAGCTGGACCAGGTGGTCGAAATCTTCGCTGTGATCCTCGCTCTGGGCCGGCAGCTCCTGCAGCAGGATGCCCGCAGCACGGGGCTCGCCCTCGTGGTGGCCGGTGCGGATCCAGAGGCGGGTGGCGAGTTGTTCGGACTGGGCGAAGTAGTGCTCCAGGCAGGCCGCCAGGGTGTCGGCCTCCAGGGCGATGATGCCCTGATAGCGCTCTCCTTGATCCGGGGTGATGGTGATGACCAGATGGCCGTTGCCGATCAGGCTTTGCAGCTTGCCGTCCGTCGGCAGCTCCCCTTCATAGCGTGCCACGCCGCGCAATTGCTGGTTGTTGTCGCCGTTGATGACGGCCAGACGTACCGGACCGTCCCCCTGCAGCTGCACCGTGATGGAGCCTTCGAACTTGAGGGTGGCGGTCAGCAGGCTGGTGGCAACCAGCAGCTCGCCCAGCAGGTGCTGCACCTGTACCGGGTAGTTCTGGGCGTCGATGATGTGGCGGTAGGTACGATCCAGCTGGACCAGCTCCCCACGCACTTCGTACTCTTCGAACAGATAGCGATACAGGAGGTCTTGGTTACTCATCATGGTTTCCTAGGATGTTCTTGGGGAAAAATAAACACATTGTTAAACAGGTGGTTAGGAACTAATTCCTCCACCTGTCGTCATAAAGGGGCCACAGACGCGGATTAGGATTGCTTGACCCGGATAAGCTGGCGTCGCTCCTGCTTGTCGGGTCGGCGTTCCGGGCTTGGGGCAAACTGGCTGTTGAAGCGGCGGGCTTCGCTGTTTTCGGCCCGTTTCTTCAGGCTGGCCTCTGTCTCTTCATAGAGTTGCTGGGCCAGCGGGGCGGATTTGCGCTGCTCGCTCACCTCGAGCACCCGCACCTCCCGCTCGTCCTGGCCTTGCCAGAATCGCACCAGGGCGCCGACCTCGACCGCCTTGCCCGGCTTGGTGCGCTGGCCGTTGTAGTGCACCTTGCCGCCGTCGATCTGATCCCGCGCCAGACTGCGGGTCTTGTAAAAGCGGGCGGCCCACAGCCACTTGTCGAGACGGACCTGAGTGCTGCTTTGTGCTGGATTCGACATGGATCGGCTCCGGGATGGCTGAAAAGGTGCCTGATTATACCAGAGGCGGGCCCCGGGATAGAAACAGGGGGCATCCGGGTGTGACGGAAACTGAATTTTCACCCCTTGGTCCCATCCGGTCGGTTGTCTCTGGGTCCATTGCCGTACACAATAGCCAACCGACTTGGATGCCAGACAATTTTGAGAAAGATGACGCTACCGTTCAGGGATGATTTGTTGACTTCCCTTCTGGCTCGCTGCAAGGCCATGCCACTTTCCCGTTTCAGCCAGCCCCTGTTCTGGCTTCTGCTGCTGTTGCTGGCCCAGCAGTGTGCCGTGCTCACCTGGCGCCTGTACGAACTGGCCCAGCCCGCTCCCCTGACCCCCTGGCAACCCTCGGTCACCTCGGTGCAGGGGAGTGGTGGCGATCGCCTCGATCTTGGCAACCTCAGCCGCCTCTCTCTCTTTGGCAAGGCGCTGCAACCCCAGGCGGACAAGGCGGCAGAGACGGTGGCGGCGGATGCCCCGAAAACCCAGCTCAACGCCCAGCTCAACGGGGTGCTGGCAAGCTCGGATCCCGCCAAGTCCATCGCCATCATCGCCCACAACGGGACACAGAACTCTTACGGCATCGGGGACTACATCGACGGTACCCAGGCCAGGATACGCCAGGTGTTTGCCGATCGGGTCATCATCGCCCGGGACGGCCGTGACGAGACCCTGATGCTGGACGGGGAGGAGTATGGCAAGCCCCTGCCCAAACCGGCCCGCCAGGAGGGGCTCTCCTCCGTGCGCAGCGAACTGCTGGGCAACCCGGGCAAGATCACCGATTACCTCAATATTTCTCCGGTCCGGGTGGACGGTCGCATGACCGGCTATCGCCTCAACCCGGGTCGCAATCCGGAACTGTTCAATCAACTCGGACTGGTCGCCAACGATCTGGCGGTCAGCATCAACGGCCTGGATCTGCGTGACAACGCCCAGGCCATGCAGGCGATGCAGCAGGTGGCGGGCGCCACGGAAATGACCGTCACCGTCGAGCGGCAAGGACAGCTCTACGACGTCTATGTCGGCTTGTCAGAATAATGAATTGGAGTAGCACCAAGAATGACAAATAAAGGGAAGGGCTGGCGTCTGGCCACCATGGCGGCAGCCTTGATGATGGCCGGTTCTGCCTGGGCCACCGAGTATTCCGCCAGTTTCAAGAACGCCGACATCGAGGAGTTCATCAACACGGTCGGCAAGAACCTGAACAAAACCATCATCATAGAGCCATCGGTACGCGGCAAGATCAACGTGCGCAGCTATGACCTGCTCAACGAGGATCAGTACTACCAGTTCTTCCTGAGCGTGCTCGACGTTTACGGCTTTGCCGTGGTGCCCATGAACAACGGCGTGCTCAAGGTGGTGCGCTCCAAGGATGCCAAGACCTCGGCCATCCCCGTGGTGGATGACACCAACCCCGGCGTGGGTGACGAGATGGTGACCCGGGTCGTGCCGGTGCGCAATGTCTCGGTCCGTGAACTGGCCCCCCTGCTGCGTCAGCTCAACGACAACGCCGGCGGCGGCAACGTGGTCCACTACGAGCCCTCCAACGTGCTGCTCATCACCGGCCGCGCCGCCGTGGTGAATCGCCTGGTGGAGGTGGTTCGCCGGGTGGACAAGGCGGGGGATCAGGACATGGACGTCATCAAGCTCAAGTTCGCCTCCGCCGGCGAGATGGTGCGGCTGGTGACCAACCTCAACAAGGATGGCAGCAATCAGGGGGCCAACGCCTCGCTGCTGCTCTCCCCCAAGGTGGTGGCCGACGAGCGCACCAACTCCGTGGTCATCAGCGGCGAGCCCAAGGCCCGTGCCCGCATCATCCAGATGGTGCGCCAGCTCGACCGGGATCTGCAGAGCCAGGGCAACACCCGGGTCTTCTACCTGAAATATGGCAAGGCCAAGGATCTGGTGGACGTCCTCAAGGGGGTCAGCTCCAGCATCGCCGCCGACAAGAAGGGCGGGGCGGCTGCCACGGCCACGGGCGGCGCCAGCATCGGCGGAGGCCAGCTCGCCATCTCCGCCGACGAGACCACCAATGCCCTGGTGATCACCGCCCAGCCGGACGTGATGGCCGAGCTGGAGCAGGTCATCGCCAAGCTCGACATTCGCCGTGCCCAGGTGCTGGTGGAGGCCATCATCGTCGAGATATCGGATGGTGACGGCATGAACCTCGGGGTGCAGTGGGCCAACACCAATGGCGGCGGCACCCAGTTCACCGACACCGGTCTGCCCATCGGCTCCCTGGCCATCGCCGCCAAGGATTACAAAGACAACGGCAACACCGACGGTCTGTCATCCCTGGCGGGCAGCTTCAGCGGCATGGCGGCAGGCTTCTATCACGGGGACTGGGCGGCGCTGGTGACGGCGCTCTCCACCAACAGCAAGAACGATATTCTCTCCACCCCGAGCATCGTCACCATGGACAACAAGGAGGCCTCCTTCAACGTCGGTCAGGAAGTGCCGGTGCAGAGCGGCTCCCAGAGCTCCACCACCAGCGATCAGGTGTTCAACACCATAGAGCGCAAGACGGTGGGGACCAAGCTGGTGGTGACGCCCCAGATCAACGAAGGAGATTCCGTGCTGCTCAACATCGAGCAGGAAGTCTCCAGCGTGGCACAGAAGCAGGCGACCGGGACCGCCAACCTGGGCCCCACCTTCGATACTCGCACCGTGAAGAACGCCGTGCTGGTCAAGAGCGGCGAGACAGTGGTGCTGGGCGGCCTGATGGACGAGCAGACCCAGGAGCAGATCTCCAAGGTGCCCCTGCTCGGGGACATTCCGGTGCTGGGCTACCTGTTCCGTTCCTCCAAGACCTCCACCGCCAAGCGCAACCTGATGGTCTTCATCCGCCCGACCATATTGCGTGACGCCAATGTCTACTCCGGGGTCTCCAGCAACAAGTACACCCTGTTCAGGGCCGAACAGCTGAGCCGGGCTGCGGAAGAGGGCTATGCCACCTCGCCGGCTCGCCAGGTGCTGCCTGCCTATGGCCAGGACGTGATGATGTCCCCCGAGGTGCAGCAGCAGATCCAGAGAATGCAGGCCCAGCAGCAGGCGACCGCCACCGGCGTGCGCGCCCAGGTGCAGGAGCAGCCCTTCGTGCAGAGCAAGCCCTGATGGCCGCCTACCAGCTCGATGGCAGCGAGCTGCCGGCTCCCCTGCCGGAACTGCCGTTCGCGTTTGCCCGCAACTTCGGGGCCATCCTGACCGAGCGCCAGGGTGCCCCGGTACTGCTCTGTCGTCAGGGGATCTCCCCCCAGACCCTGCTGGAGGTGCGCCGGGTGGCGGGCTGTGCCTTCGCGGTGGAGCAGCTTGGCAACGACGAGTTCGAGACGCTCCTGATGGCCCACTATCAGCGTGACTCCTCCGAGGCGCGTCAGTTGATGGAGGATCTCGGCAACGAGATGGACTTCTTTGCCCTGGCCGAAGAGCTGCCCCAGAGCGAGGATCTGCTGGATGCCGACGACGACGCCCCCATCATTCGTCTCATCAATGCCATGTTGAGCGAGGCGATAAAAGAAGAGGCGTCCGACATCCACATCGAGACCTTCGAGCGGGCCCTGGTGATCCGTTTTCGCATCGATGGGGTGCTGCGGGAGATCCTGCGCCCCCATCGCAAACTCGCCTCCCTGCTGGTGTCGCGCATCAAGGTCATGTCGCGCATGGACATCGCCGAGAAGCGGGTGCCCCAGGATGGCCGCATCTCACTGCGCATCGGCGGCCGCGCCGTCGACGTGCGGGTCTCCACCATGCCCTCCAGCTACGGCGAGCGGGTGGTATTGCGACTGCTCGACAAGAACAACGTGCGCCTCGAGCTCAAGCAGCTCGGCATGACGCTGGCCAACCGCAACATCATCAGCGAACTCATTCGCAAGCCCCACGGCATCATCCTGGTGACGGGCCCGACCGGTTCGGGCAAGTCCACCACCCTTTATGCGGCCCTCTCGGAGATCAACTCCCGGGATCGCAACATCCTGACCGTCGAAGACCCCATCGAATATGACCTCGAAGGGGTGGGCCAGACCCAGGTCAACAGCAAGGTGGACATGACCTTCGCCCGGGGCCTGCGCGCCATTCTGCGCCAGGATCCGGACGTGGTGATGGTGGGGGAAATCCGTGACCTCGAGACCGCCCAGATCGCGGTGCAGGCATCCCTCACCGGTCACCTGGTGATGTCGACCCTGCACACCAACACCGCCATCGGCGCCATTACCCGGATGCGGGACATGGGGATCGAGCCCTTCCTGCTCTCCTCGTCGCTCCTGGCGGTACTGGCCCAGCGGCTGGTGCGCACTCTCTGCCCGGATTGCCGCGCACCGCACCCTGTCACCGAGCAGGAGCGTGTTGCCATGGGCATCGAGCTTGCGCCGGATCAGCAGATCTGGCGTCCGGTGGGCTGCGAGCAGTGCAACCACACCGGCTATCGCGGCCGGACCGGCATCCACGAGCTGGTGGTGGTGGACGAGGCGGTGCGCGAGGCGATCCACAGCGCCAGCGGCGAGCTGGCCATCGAGCGGCTGATCCGGGGTCACACCCCCAGCATCCGCCGCGACGGCATCGACAAGGTGCTCAAGGGGCAGACCAGCCTCGAAGAGGTGCTGCGCGTGACCCGGGAAGACTGAGATGGCGGCATTTGAATACAAGGCCCTCGACGGCAAGGGGCGCAACAAGAGCGGCGTGCTGGAAGGGGATTCCGCCCGCCAGGTGCGCCAGCTGCTGCGCGAGCAGGGGCTGACCCCCCTCGAGGTGAACGAGACCACCGAGAAGGCCAAACGGGAGGCGAACCGCTTCGTGCTGTTTCGCCGTGGCGCCTCCACCTCGGAGCTTGCCCTCATCACCCGCCAGCTGGCGACCCTGGTGGGGGCCGGTCTCACCATCGAGGAGGCCCTCAAGGCGGTCGCCGAACAGTGCGAGAAGGCCCACCTGCGCAGCCTGGTGGCGACGGTGCGCAGCAAGGTGGTGGAGGGGTATTCCCTGGCCGATTCGCTGGGGGCCTTCCCCCATGTGTTCGACCAGCTGTTCCGCTCCATGGTGGCGGCCGGCGAGAAGTCCGGTCACCTGGAGAAGGTGCTCAACCGTCTCGCCGATTACACAGAGCAGCGCCAGCACATGCGCACCAAGCTGCTGCAGGCGATGATCTATCCCATCGTCCTCACCCTGGTGGCGGTGGGGGTCATCTCCATCCTGCTCACCGCCGTGGTGCCCAAGGTGGTGGCCCAGTTCGAACACATGGGCCAGCAACTGCCGGGCACCACCCGTTTCCTCATCGGCACCAGCGAGCTGTTGCAGCACTACGGCCTCTGGTTCCTGCTGCTGCTTGGCATTGGCGGCCTGGTCTGGCGCTGGTGGCTGACCGACGACAAGCGTCGTCGTCGCTGGCACCAGGTGATACTGCGCCTGCCGGTGATCGGTCGGGTCAGCCGCGGTCTCAACACCGCCCGCTTTGCCCGCACCCTGAGCATCCTCAACGCCAGCGCTGTGCCCCTGCTGGAGGGAATGAAGATCGCCGGCGAAGTGCTCTCCAACGACTATGCCCGCATGCGCATCGGTGAGGCCACCGAGCGGGTGCGGGAGGGGACCAGCCTGCGCAAGTCGCTGGATGAAACCAGAATTTTTCCGCCCATGATGCTGCACATGATCGCCTCGGGCGAGCAGAGCGGCGAGCTCGACAGCATGCTGGAGCGGGCGGCGGACAACCAGGACAGGGAGTTCGAAACCCAGGTGAACATCGCCCTCGGGGTGTTCGAGCCCATGCTGGTGGTCTCCATGGCCGGGGTGGTGCTGTTTATCGTGATGTCGATCCTGCAGCCGATCCTGGAGCTCAACAACATGGTGAATTTGTGAGGTTCGGACGTTCGAATACGCTTCGCTATTCGAACCTACCAATCCAATCAACTCCGCAGGTTCGATTAGCCGACAGGCGTCATCGAACGATCGAGGTTTAACAATTTATCGTTGATGGCTCATGCCATCTCATTTCGTTAGGGAGTCAGTCATGCAAAAGCGTCGTCAATCGGGTTTTACCCTGCTGGAAGTGATGGTGGTCATCGTGATCCTGGGGATCCTGGCCAGCCTGGTGGTGCCCAACCTGATGGGCAACAAGGAGAAGGCGGATCAGCAAAAAGCGGTCTCCGACATAGTGGCGCTGGAAAACGCCCTCGACATGTACAAGCTGGACAACAACCGCTACCCCACCACCGAGCAGGGGCTGGATGCCCTGGTCAACAAGCCGACCGCATCCCCTGAGCCGCGCAGCTACCGTGAAGGGGGCTACATCAAGCGCCTGCCGCAGGATCCCTGGGGCAACCCGTACCAGATGCTGAGCCCGGGCCAGTTCGGCAAGATCGACATCTTCTCCATGGGGATGGACGGCGAAGCCGGGACCGATGACGACATCGGCAACTGGAACCTGAAGGACTTCCAATAAGTGATTCCGCCGCGTCGTGCTCACTGCGTCCCCCCGGGGCTGCCTGAATGAAGGTGGCCTCTTGGGCCCGTCACCAGGCCGGTTTTACCCTGCTGGAAGTGTTGCTGGTCGCCATGTTGATGGGACTGGTGGCGACCGCCGTCACCCTCAGCATGGGGGGCGCCAGGGGGGATCGGGAGCTCGACAAGCAGGCGCGCCGCTTCATGGCGACCCTGCAGCAGGCCCAGGAGTATTCGGTCATGGATGGCAGGCTGCTGGGGCTGCGGGTCGAGGAGAACGGCTGGAAGTTTATGTCCCGGGATCCCAAGGATCGCAAGTGGCGCGCACTGACCGGTGACAAGCTGCTGGGGCCGGTGACGTTGCCGGAGGGGATGACCCTGGCGGTGGAGCTGGAAGGTTTCAACTGGCGTACTGCGTCGGACGAACGCCAGGAGCAGGGTCGGGACGAGCGCGAGCGGACACCCCAGATCCTGGTCTTTCCGGGGGGAGAGCTCTCTCCCTTCGTGCTGACCCTGAGCCAGCAGGACGAGGATCTGCACTACCTGCGTACCGTCAGGGGGGACGAGTTCGGTCGTCTCTCCCTGTTGCAGGATGAAGAGGAAGAAGAGTGAGGAGCACCAGGCCCGCAGGGGGCGTTCTAGCGCGTCGCACCGCTCTGTCGGGCGGCCCCGCCCGGGTGTGCGGCATGACGCTGCTGGAGGTCATGGTGGCCCTGGCGGTGTTTGCCATCGCCGGGCTGGCGGTGATGAAGACCGCGAGCGAACACCTGGCCGGCCTCAATTATCTGGAGCAGAAGACCCTGGCGACCTGGGTGGTGGAGAATCAGCTGGTGCAGCAGAAGCTCGAAGGCAAGTGGCCGGGAGACAGCTGGGTGGAAGGGGACGAGGAGATGGCCGGGCAGACCTGGTACTGGCGCTATCGCGGCGTCGCCACGGCGGACAGCAACTTCAGGGCGCTGGACATGGAAGTGCGCACTGCGCCCAAGGCCGAGAGCCCGGTGGCCATGATCCGGACCTATCTCAGCCGATGAACATTCATCAACGTGCGTCCATGATCCGGAGCCGGTGTCAGCCGATGATCCAGAGCAACCCCCGCCCATCGCGCCACCGCGGCTTTACCCTGCTTGAGATGCTGGTGGCCATCGCCATCTTCGCCACCCTGAGCCTGGGGGCCTATCAGGTGCTGCAAGGGGTGCTGACCAGCGACGAGGTGGCCAAGCGCAAGGAGGCCCGCCTTTCGGAATTGCAGCTCGCCTTCAGCCTGCTGGAGCGGGACATTACCCAGATGGTGCCGCGCAGCGGTCGCATCGACGGCGAGAACAACAAGGTGCTGCTGGCGGCGTCCCGCTTCGGCCAGCAGAGCGATGATTGGGGCATGGCCTTCATTCGCGGCGGCTGGCTCAATCCGGACGGCATACTGCCGCGCTCCGGCCTGCAACGAGTGGGTTGGCGTCTCAAGGGGCAGACCCTGGAGCGGTTGAGCTACCTCTATCCGGATCCGGCCATTGGCACCGAGCCGCGCATTCAGCCCGTGCTGACCGGCGTGACGGCGCTGCGCCTCTATTTCTACGACAAGGGACAGTGGAAGGAGGAGTGGACCCAGCGCGACCTGCTGCCCTACGGGCTGGCGGTGGAGCTGGAGCTTGAAGACTACGGCACCATCCGCCGCCAGTTCCTGATCGGAGCCGGTGGTCAGAGGGCAGAGAATGGTAACTGATCGTCGTTTTCCCCTGTCCGTCACGGAGGATGACGGCACTATTC